>JALEGL010000013.1 GCA_022763185.1 bacterium
AGGCGAACCGCAGGTTCGATTCCGACTACCCACATTTTGAGTAAAAAATAAAATCTAAATTGTACTGAAATTCTTGAGAAAAGTGGTGCCCAGAGACGGAATCGAACCGCCGACACGAGGATTTTCAATCCTCTGCTCTACCGACTGAGCTATCTGGGCAACAGCATGCATATATACATTATTTTTAAAAAACTGCGAGAAAAAATATAAAAAACTAAAGGAAGACTTATGAACTTGAGCCTATGGCGTAATTGCCTGAATTATCTAGGTTTATCTGACATTGTGGGTTATCCAAAGCTTCACACTGCACAAAAGCCAAGCCGCCAGTCCAGGTTAAAAAGTCCCCACTGGCTTCTAAATCATTTTCTCCGTTATTGACTAGAATCGTGCATGATGTTTCATTGCTGCTGCATGTGGCCATGTTATTGATTTCAATAACAATTTCTTCTCCCATTTGTGTAGAAAAGGTCAATGAAATGATGGATTGATTGTTACTTTCAAGCTCATCAATGCTTGGAAAATAATCAATTTTTTCAGCAAACTTGTTGTCTGGAGGAGGGGGTGAGTTATTGTCTTCACTTCCTCCGCAAGCATATAAACCCAATATAAGCCCTATTCCAATAAAAAACATAGCATAGTTACTCGGGCCATAAGTCTGGTTTTTCTCACGCTTGTTGAAATATAAGGAAAATGCTTTTAAAAACATGTTATCCCCTATAGTAATATAAATGAGCGATTTTTATTCATTCCATAATTCACATATCATATTAAGAAAAGGACAAAACAGTTTATTTTATATAACACATTGCATTATTTTTTGGATTTAATTGTAATTTTGTGCTACATGTCACTTACTATGTACCGTTTTTTGATTCTTCTCTTAATCAGTAGCTTACAGTTCGCTTGTAAGAATCAAGAGTCCAGGCATCAAAAAAATGCTGATAACAAGCAAATCACGATAACTAAAGATAATATTGCTAAACTAGATGGAGTTTACACCATGAATTTTTCTGACGGTGAACAAAATTGTGCGCTTAACTACGAAAAGGTTGATGAAAACTTTGTCTATCAATTTGATCAAGAAGAATTTCAATCAGAGCAACTCTTTTGTCAAAGCACTCAAGAGCTAGAACTTTTTTGCGGCCCAGATGAAAAAGAACCTATGTGGCATGGCAGCATCAACAAACATGGCCGAGCAAAGCTAAAAATAGTTAAAGATATAAAAAAAAGTTTTAAAAACACATTATTACAGAAGCTTCCGAAAGAAACTCCGTACAATTCTGTGGTGCTGGACTTTATAATGGTTTTGGATTTTTCCAAAAAAACTCAAAGCCAAGGACACCTGCAATTAAACTACGTGCTACCCTTTGAACAACAAACTTTATCTTGTAAAACAAAACTACCCTTTGATTTAAACAAAGAAAAACAATAATCTCTGACCGTCAGTAAATTTCTTGATTACTTGCTCATTTATTCAAGATAGGTTAGTCCAAAGACATGTTCAATGTATCTAACACAACTTGGAACTATTGTTTTGCACTTATTTTAAGTACAATAGCTTTATCTGCCTGTTCAGTAAAAACACCTGATGATTATGATAATGCTCAAGGTTTATTCAAAAAGGCCAAAACTCTTTTTGATAAGAAAAACTACTCAGAAGCCGCCTTATACTTTGAAAATCTTGAAAATAGATTCCCCCAAAGCAGTTACGCTACCCAGGCAGCACTTTTAAAATGTGATGCCTATTTCAATAATAAAGATTACCTCGAAGCCGAATATGCTTACAGCCAATTTAAAAAATATTATCCAAAGCATGAAAAAATAAACTATGTTACTTTAAAAATTGGTTTGTCGCAGCTTAAGCAAGGGAATAAAGTAATAGCAAGAGACCAAAGCTACACCCAATCATCAATTAGCTATTTTAATGAAGTGATTCGCTTGTATCCAGGAACTGAAGCTGCAAAAGAAGCTCTAGTTTATGCCAAACAAGCCAAGAAAAAAATCTATGAAAAAGAACTATATGTTGGAAGCTTTTATTTAAAACAAAAACAAGCCACAGCCGCAATCAATCGCCTAGAGCCTTTATTGGATAACTACACCTATCCCAAACTGCATCAAGAGGCACAATACAAAACAGCTTATGCCTACTATAGGCTCAAAAATTATGAACAGAGCAAAAAGATTTTAGCTTTACAAACAGATACACAAGTAAAAACAAAATACCTTGATAAAATGGCTAAGCTCAAAGCTACTTTGACTGAAAAATAAGAAAATCAACCGTTTGCTTTTTCTACAAGCCCTAGAATGTGTTTGATGGCATCGTCAATTTTAGCTGGATTTTGACCTCCAGCCTGAGCCATATCCGGTCTTCCGCCACCAGACCCACCTATAAGAACGGCAGCCTCTTTTACCAACTGCCCAGCATGAATTTTGGATGTTAAGTTTTTGGATACTTTACACAATAAACTGACTTTACCCTCAATATTAGAGGCCAAAATAACCACCCCTGTTTGTATTTTTTCAAGATATCTATCAGATACATCTCGCAAAGTTTTGACATCCATACCATCAAAAACTTGATAGACCACATCCACATTATTTATTTGATTTTGAGTGGCCTGTTCAAACTTGGCTACAACTTGTGCAGAAACAGATTTTTGTTTTTGTTTGCCTTGTTTAATAAGTTGCTCAACTTTTTCTTCTAACTTATCTGCTGAAACATTAAGTTTCTTTACCAGCTTATCCAACTGCTCTTGTTGTTTATTCAAATAACGTAAAGCGCTGTCTGATGTTAAGGCTTCTATGCGTCTAACTCCAGCAGACACGCTAGTCTCTTTGATAATTTTAAATAAGCCAACTTCATGGCTGGCTCCTAGGTGAGTTCCACCACACAGCTCAACAGAGAAGTCGCCAATACTCACAACTCTGACTTCTTCACCGTATTTTTCACCAAATAATGCCATGGCTCCACTGGCCATGGCTTGTTCCATGCTCATACTCTTTTTTTCTACTTTTTTGCCAGACCAAATTTGTTCATTAACCACTTGTTCAATTTTTTTAATCTCACCGTTTGTTAATGCTTTGCTATGACTAAAATCAAAGCGTAGTTTATCTGGCCCTACTAAAGATCCTTTTTGTCTGACATGCTCTCCTAAAGTTTGAATCAGAGCTGCATGCAATAAATGTGTAGCTGTATGGTTCTGCGCGGTTTTTTGTCTTAGTTTTGCATCCACACTTAAATTGATGTCAGTTCCAAGTTCAAGTTTGCCTTGCTCAACATGAACGGAGTGAACATGCAAATCATTAAGGTATTTTTGTGTATCAATAATGCTTGCTTGCCCAACGGTACTTTCTGCCAATCCTTGGTCACCCACCTGACCACCACTTTCTCCATAAAAGGGGGTTTGGTCGCATACCATAAGGCCTGTTTCACCTTCCTTAAGTACATCAACACTTTTGCCTTGTTTAACCAGAGCAGTTATTTTAGCCGTGCTTGTTAAGCTGTCATAACCCAAGAAATGATTACTCAGTTTATCTTGTTTCCACTGGTCAAGGATCTCAGTTAAGTCCTCTGTGTTACTTTTTTTCCAAGATCCTTTAGCTTTTTCTTTATGTTCCGCAAACGCTTGATCAAAGCCAACTTCATCCAAGCTTAAATTATTTTCACGCAAGATATCTGCAGTCATATCAACAGGAAAACCATAGGTATCATACAGATGAAACGCAACTTCACCTGATAGTTCACTGGATTTACTATTATTTAAACTAACAATCTCTTCCTCTAGAAGTTTCATTCCTCTATCAATCGTTTGAGAAAATCTTTTCTCTTCACTTTCTATGCAATCTTGAATTTGCAAATTGTACTTTTGTAATTCAGGGTAAGATTGCTGCATGGATTCAATCACATCCAATGAAAAACGATGTAAAAATGGTTTTTCAAAACCTATTTTTTTACCGTGGCGCATGGCTCTGCGCATAATCCTTCTTAACACATAGCCCCTGCCTTCATTGCTGGGAAGAACACCGTCTGCAATAAGAAAGGTCATACAACGCAAGTGATCTGCAATCACTCTGTATGAAGCTTGTTGTTCACTGACAATATCATAGTAGTTTCGTCCTTGAGATTTTTGTCCCAAGTGATTGAGCAATGGCAAAAATAAATCGGACTCATAATTACTGGTTACAGCTTGAGCCAATGCACTGGCTCTCTCTAAACCCATACCCGTATCAATGGATGGGTTGGGGAGTTTTATTCTTGAGCCATCTTTTTTTTGCTCAAACTCCATAAAAACCAAGTTCCAGAACTCTAAAAAGCGATCGCTATCATCTCCTAGTTTTTCACCCGGTACGGACTCACCTTGATCGTAAAATAATTCTGTGCAGGGTCCACAAGGCCCAACCTCACCCATAGACCAAAAATTATCTTTTTCTCCAAAGCGATAGATTCTGCTCTCATCCAAACCAATATCATTTTTCCAGATGTTATAGGCCTCATCATCTTCCTGATAAACAGTCACATACAATTTTTCTAAAGGAAACTGTAAATACTGGGTTGTAAAATCCCAAGCAAACGCTATAGCCTCTTTTTTAAAGTAATCTCCAAATGAAAAGTTACCCAACATTTCAAAAAATGTGTGATGTCTGGCCGTATAACCCACGTTTTCTAAATCATTGTGTTTACCGCCAGCACGGACACATTTTTGTACAGAAGCAGCTTTGTTGTATGACCTTTGTTCTTCTCCAGTAAAGATACTTTTAAATTGATTCATTCCAGCATTAGTAAACAATAATGTTGGATCTTCTGCTGGCACTAAAGATGCGCTCTGCACGCGCTTATGTTGCTTAGACTCAAAAAAACTTAAAAAGGCTTCTCTAATTTCATGCGATTGAACAACTTTTTTTGACATGTTCCATACCTACGAAATATTACGACCTAGCGCAATATTTACGTTTCACATTAGCAAAAAATCCAGCATGCTTAGATCACCTCTTGGCTTCGACTGCCCTTAAAAGCGCTCAAAACTCATGGATTCATCATCAGGTAAATCACCTTTATTTTCACTGTTATCCTGGGCTCTACCATCAAAATCATCCCATTTAGAAGCTCCGGTAGAATCAACCCCTTTCATTTTAAGCGCAAAGTCATCTGGGTTGGTCGATTGGCGCATAGCCTCATCATAAGAAATTAATCCTTGCGTTAATAGTTGCATAAGGGATTGATCAAATGTTTGCATACCAAAACTGGTTTTACCTTGAGCAATCGCATCGCTGATTTCTCTGGTTTTATCTTCATTTTCTATCATTTCTCTAATTCTGCTATTATTGATGAGTATTTCACACGCTGGAGCTCTGCTTTTACCATCTTGAGTGGGGACCAAGCGCTGAGAAATAATCGCTTGTAAAACCGACCCTAATTGTAAGCGAATTTGTTTTTGTTGGTGCGGTGGAAAAGTGGTTAAGATTCTATTGATGGTTTCTCCAGCATCCAATGTGTGCAGAGTAGAAAAAACCAAATGACCGGTCTCTGCAGCAACCAATGCTGTTTCAATGGTTTCTTTATCTCTCATTTCACCCACCAAAATAATATCTGGGTCTTGTCTTAAAGACGCCCTCAAAGCTGTTGAAAAGCTATCGGTATCTAAGCCTATTTCTCTTTGATTAATGATACATTTTTCATCTTTAATCAGGTACTCTATAGGATCTTCAATGGTTAGAATATGTCCACTGCGTGTTTGATTAATTTTTTTAATCATGGCTGCCAATGATGTTGACTTTCCTGAACCTGTGGCACCGGTGAACAAAACTAGCCCCCTATGCTTATCGCACAGGTTTTTAATTACTTCAGGCAAGCCCAAGCTTTCTAAGTCTGGCACATCAAAAGGAATACTTCTGATCACCATTCCTACTGATCCACGCTGTTGAAAAATATTCACCCGAAATCTTCCAATGTGATCCTCACTATGGGCAACATCCATCTCAGGTCTCTCTTTAAACTGCTTAATTTGTTCTTGAGTCATCATGCCAAAAGCCATACGTTTTGTATCTTCTGGTGTCACCACCTTGCCATTTTTTATAGGATACAATTTACCGTTGACTCTGAACATAGGCATCATTCCAGGCTTAATGTGTAAGTCTGATGCTTTACCTTTAACCGCAATATTGAGCAAATCTCTAATCTGATACATTAGACCATCATAACCCTCAAGCTATCGCTAGACAATAAAAACAAAAAAGCGCCGCAAAATTTTGCAGCGCTTTTGATTTCAATGGATTAAAAACTGAAGTTTTATGATGTCTTGGTTTCTGATGTTTCTTTACTGGCATCCGTATTTTTTTTAGCTGTTTTTTTGACATCTGCTTTAATACGCTTTGGTGCATCTAAACCCGCTGCCTCATAAACTTGTTTTTCCAAATTTCCTAAAGCATCTGGGTTATCTCTTAAGTATTGCTTAGCGTTTTCACGGCCTTGTCCCATACGATCTCCGTTGTATGAAAACCAAGTTCCACTTTTTTCAACCAAGTCCTGTGCCAAAGCCAAGTCTAAAATATCTCCCACATAAGAAATACCTTCACCATACATGATATCAAACTCAACTTTTTTAAATGGCGAAGCCATTTTATTTTTAACCACTTTCACTTGGGTTTTATTACCAATGACTTCATCACCGTTTTTAATTGCTCCAATACGACGAATATCCAAGCGAACAGATGAGTAAAACTTAAGCGCATTACCCCCGGTTGTAGTTTCTGGACTACCAAACATAACCCCAATTTTCATGCGAATCTGGTTAATAAACACCACAGTTGTATTGGATTTAGCAATGGCTGCTGTCAGTTTTCTTAAAGCTTGTGACATAAGACGTGCCTGTAAACCCATGTGTGAGTCTCCCATGTTACCTTCCAATTCAGCACGAGGAGTCAAAGCCGCAACAGAGTCAACAATAATTAAGTCCACTGCTCCTGAGCGAACAAGCGTTTCAGTAATCTCTAAAGCTTGTTCACCGGCATCCGGTTGAGACAAGAGTAAGTCTGCTGTATTGACCCCCAGTTTTTCCGCATAGGTCACATCTAAAGCATGTTCAGCATCAACAAATGCCGCCACACCCCCAGCTTTTTGACAGTTAGCCAGCATATGCAAAGTTAATGTGGTTTTACCACTGGATTCTGGCCCATAAATTTCTACTATTCTGCCCTTGGGTATACCACCTATACCTAAGGCAATATCTAAACTAGGAGAGCCTGTGGAAATAGCAGGAGCTTTAACAACAGCATCTTGCTCCCCAAGACGCATGATGGATCCTTTACCGAATTGTTTTTCAATGGTGGCTAAAGCTAAATCAATGGCTTTGGTTTTATTGGCTTCTAATGACATTTTTGACTCTCCTTCTCAACTGTTTTGTTATCCGTACTCCATAACTGATTTTAGGCCTAAGGCGTAGCTTTTTCACCCAGTTTTTGGTTATATCCCCAAGAGCAATTCTTTTCTCTCAGTGTTATTTTGATATGTGTAACTATAATCAAATTTTTTGATTTTACGCAACACATTGTGAACTTATTTTTTTAAAGCTTTAATTCTAGGCAGTTAGCTAACTCTTTGAGCAACTTAAGTGCTTCCATTACTGCTCCTTGCCTATTTTTTTGCCGATCGCCGTTAAATTTAAATTCACGCACCCAATAGCTTTCTTCAAAATCAATACCAAATTTCTGTTCAAGACTTTCTGACACTGCCAAAGCGATATACACCAAACCTACTGGCTTATCTTGTGTTCCTCCTGTAGGGCCGGCAATACCCGTCACCGATACACAAACATCTGCTTGACTATTATCCAACTGCCCCTTGGCCATAGCCAAAGCACACTGACTTGATACTGCGCCATACGCTTTGAGTAATGCTAAGGGTACGTTAAGTTTTTTATGTTTACAATCATTGCTGTAACACACCAAAGACTCTTCTAAAATAGCCGATGAGCCGCTTGCATTAAGCAAGGTTGCCGTTAACAACCCGCCCGTACAAGACTCTGCAAATGAAAGTTTGAGTCCTTCTTGCTTAAAAATATTCACCAAGACATCTTCTATACTTTGACCATCTTGAGCAACAACATAGGCTCCAAACTCTTTTAAAAAGCGCTGATCAACCCGTTGATGAAATTCTTTTTTACTTAAATAGGCACTCAAGGTAACATCCAGCTTTGGATACGATGCTGTATAAGCAATGCGAATAATTTTTGCTAGCTTATTATCTTCTTCAAATAAAGCATCCACTTTATGGGTAAAGGCAGACTCAGAGACACCGCTTAGAGTAAAAATTTTCTCTTGTCTAACTTGATTTTGGTCTTGTCTAGCGTGCGCTAGCTGAGGAACAATATGCTGTAAAAATATGGCCTGCATTTCTACAGGAACCCCAGGCAAACAGAATCCCAGTCCCGTTGCTTGACGCTTCGCATATTTAAATTCAATACCAGGTGCTGTCCCCAGTGGATTAGATAAAACCTTGGTTCCAGCTGGTAACATTGCTTGCTGCCGGTTGGCCTCTGCATAGGCTTTGCCAAGTTGAGTAAATTTATGTTTTATTTTATCTTCAACATCCTTGTGGTAAACCAGATCCAAGCCCAAACTCTTGGCCACTGCCGCAAAGGTTAAATCATCGGATGTTGGCCCTAAACCTCCAGAAGTCAAAACATAATCGGCGCGTTGGTAGGCTAAATGCATAGCCGCAACAATCGCATCCATTTCATCAGCAACCGTTTGTTTATACAGAACCTCAAGACCTAAGCTGTTGAGTTGTCTAGCCAACCAAGCACTGTTGGTATCTACTCTTCTTCCATCCAACAACTCATGACCAATAACAATAATTTCTACACTATTTTTGATAAGCATGATTTATAACCATTTAAACATTGATAACAAAACATATACTGTTGTGTTGGCATAGATACCTGCAATAAGGTCATCCAACATAATACCTGCAGCGTTTTTCATCCGTTGATCAATAGAATTACAGGGAAATATTTTTATAATATCAAACACCCTAAACAATATAAAAATAAGTAAGGCCACCCACCACTGTTGGTCAGGTATCGCAATTAAAGCCAGCCACAGTCCTGCAGCTTCATCAATAACAATATGTTGACTATCCTTATTTTTTTCTTGGGATTCTTTTTCATAGAGCAAGCAGGTTAAGTAGCCCAAAACCGCCATGAAAAGGGCTGCAAACAACTGCAAAACAATACCCACTTTATTTAAACCACATGCGTACCACAAACCTAAAGCAAATAGTGACCCCACTGTTCCAGGAGCTTTAATTGATAAACCAGCGCCAAATAAAGTTAGAATTGCTGCTAAAACACGATGTTTCAAGCTTAGCCCTTTTTGATAAAAGTGAAAATTAAAGCTTTGTTTAAGCATAGACTCTAACTACTGCATTTTTATGGCGCTGTCGATATCAAAACAACAATACTCTCAACCTGGGACATTCTCACCCCAACACTCTTTTTTTGCCCTTTGTATCAACACATAAACTATTGATTTTATTTATTTTTACTTTGGCATAATCCTTGTATTACTTTTAGATACAGACAAAGATAATTTGAGGTCTAAGTTTATGAAAAAAAAGTGTAGGAAAAATAAAGAAAGAAATAAATTACATGAGGACAGCAATACTCATTTTAACCCTTGTGAAAATAAACGCAACGTGTTAAAAGATAAATTGCTTATGCGTGGTTTGTTTTACAGTTTATCAATTTCTACTGCTCTTCTGATGAGTGGATGCAATCTCACTCAAAGAGGTGATATCAATCCACCTCAACAGCGTGCCGCAGCAGCCAATGCCATTGAAAACAATACATCATCGTCATTATCTGGCGGCAGTAATTATGGTGTTGAATGGAGAGGCAACAAACACTTTGTTTACGTTTTAAGCCCAGAAGATCAATGCAATATTCCTATTGAACAAAGCAACAATCCATGGGAAGTTGTTGACAATGGTGGTTCCGGCTCTCGTCCTTGGGAGGTTAACACCGGATCAAGTACTGGCCGAATTTCTCTAATTGCCGTAGATGATGCATTCCAAGGCAACAGCTACGGAAGAGTTCTGAACAATGGAAATACCATCATCAATGGCCAAAGAATTTCTGGAAGCGCTGGACAAACACTCAGTGGCCTTAACTTCAGTGCTGACGAAAAAAACGCCTCTAACATTGCGGTCAGCCCATTTAAAGTATGGGTGACGCAACAAAAAGGTTTGTATGGCATTCCGTTTGACAGCAAAAGCGGTGCGCTTGACTTTTCTTATAATAAACGTGAAGTGCGTTTTGCTGGTGCTGTTCAACCCATGAACCTGGTGACAACCAACGTTTTACATGTTGAAAAAGGCAATCGCCTTGAAAGAAGAGAATATGTTTTTGCCTCATTTACAGGCATTCCAAAAATTGGCTATAGGATTAACAAAGAAGATGCTACAACTGGAAGACCTTTGGCTCCCATTACCAGAACCTTGGATTTTTCCAATCAACTGGCTGGAACCACCATCACATCCTTAAACATGTATGGTGACTTGTTGGCGGTGGGTTTTCAACAAGGCCAAGGTAGAGGTTCAACTGCATTGTGTAAGGTTTTACACCTGACCAACGAACTGCCTGAACCTGCAATAGAAGACATGATTGACGGCAACGCTATCACCCCTGATGGCTGTTGGTTAAGAAATACAGTTGCTCAAGAACAAGCTCCTGTTGATAACTGGTTTTCGCAATTGGGGTGGTTCTCTGTTACCCCCACCTATGGTGTGATGATTATGCCACAAGTTGAAGCTTTGTTTGAAAAAGGATCTACACTTGAAGATATTTACCAATCATCTCTTGTGGGCAATACTCAAAACGGCATTATCCATATTACTTTACAAAGTGAAAAACGCAATGCTGTTGATATGACCAATGCTGACTGGAGCTTCAAAAAAGTGGCTACTGCTCAGGATAGATCGATTCTGGCTTTACAGAATGACGGTACCATAACCGCCTACAGCTTGGATAATATTGTTGCAACCCAAAACGGTAAAAAAGAAACTCAGTTTAGTGCCAACTCACGTGCTTCTGATATGGCGATGGCTCCAGGCACCTTACAAAAAAATGGCACCTACATCAGAAATGGTGGGTTTTTGGCTGTAAACCAGGCTCAAAGAGGCAGTGTATTAATCTTACCTGTCATCGATGGCTTACCGTCTCACCCCTCAATTGAAGCTGAAGTCTTCACCCGCTGCGCTGGACATAGACTGGCCATTAAACCCATGATTGACAGTGATTATCGTGACTACGATCCTTCACCGCCACCAGCTTAAACAATTAATCATGCTTCTTGAGTTTTTCTTCACTCTAGCATAATAAATAAACAATGATGCAAAAAATCATGGCTCTAGATTATGGAAGCAAACGCATCGGCATTGCCATCAGCGATGCACTAGGCATGTGCGCACATCCAAGAGAGTACATTGAAAACAACTCCAAGGCTTTTGAAAATATTTTAAAACTCGTTGAAGAAGAAAACATACACTTATTGCTGTTTGGTTTACCCAAGCGTCTCAGTGGAGAGAGCAGCCTCATGCAAGCAGAAATAGAACGCTTTATGCACAACTTACAAAAAAAAACCGAGCTAGAAATGAAAACTTGGGATGAACGCTTAACCAGTGCTCAAGCAGAAAAATTCATGATCAGCGCGGATGTCAAAAGAAAAAAACGTAAAACTAGCATTGATAGCATGGCCGCCACCATCTTGCTGCAAAGCTATTTGGATGCTCAACAATAAATAATTTTCCAAATACTCTTTTATACCTAGGCCAAAATCAGTTTACGATGATGTTTTAAATAAATTCTGTCACAAGAAAAAAACAATGTCTATCCGCCCAAACTAATTGGCATAAACGAACGCGCTCTACAAAACCTGTTATTTTCACTTAAATTGTTACTGTGTAAGCTTAAACTACAATAAAACTTTTCATACACCTTTTAGCAAACCTGTTTACATTTAGACGCCAAATCTTTTTAATGAGACCATTAAACAAGAAACTTATATTATGTAATGATATTACTCATCGCAATTTTTAAGTACAGTAACAAAATCCCGCTTTACCTTCCTGTTAAAGGGGATAACGTTCCCTTCAAAAAAAAAATCGTCGTTTTTGTTTTATCATCCCCGTGACATCTCAACTCCACTTCCTATAAACCATCATCAATCTAAAACTGGCTAATTTTTACTTTTTAA